>NZ_QXXA01000002.1 GCF_009911265.1 Senegalia massiliensis
AGGAGTAATTTCTACACTGTTCATTTTTGAGAGACTAATTAATTTTAGTTTACTCTTTTATGGGGGTATAGCTCAGTTGGGAGAGCACCTGCCTTGCACGCAGGGGGTCAGGAGTTCGAGTCTCCTTACCTCCACCATTTATGTAGTTTAGATTTTGAATTAGACTACATTTTGTACCTTGAAAATTACACAGAAATATATTAAACAATTTTAGCGAAATGTAAGTCATTTGACTAATTATACATTTCACCGGTCAAGTTTTTAAGAGCATAGGGTGAATGCCTTGGCACTAGAAGCCGATGAAGGACGGGGTAAGCGCCGATACGTCTCGGGGAGCCGCAAGCAGGCTTTGATCCGGGAATTTCCGAATGGGGAAACCCACCTAAATAAACTTTAGGTATCAATTACTGAATACATAGGTAATTGAGGGAACACTGGGAGAACTGAAACATCTAAGTACCCCAAGGAAGAGAAAGAAAAATCGATTCCCTTAGTAGCGGCGAGCGAAATGGGAAAAGCCCAAACCAGTAAGGGTTTCCTTTACTGGGGTTGTGGACATTGCCGTTAAGAAAAGAATCGAGTAATCGAAGGGTCTGGAAAGATCCACCATAGAAGGTGAAAGTCCTGTAGATGAAGCTCATATTCTTTTTGGTTTTGTTCCAGAGTACCACGGAACACGAGAAACTCTGTGGGAAGCTGGGGGGACCACCCCCCAAGGCTAAATACTTTCTAGTGACCGATAGCGTATAGTACCGTGAGGGAATGGTGAAAAGAACCCCGGAAGGGGAGTGAAATAGAACCTGAAACCCTATGTTTACAAGCAGTGGAAGCTCTTTTTACGAGCGACCGCGTACTTTTTGTAGAACGGGCCAACGAGTTACGATATATAGCAAGGTTAAGGACTTAAGGTCTGAAGCCGTAGGGAAACCAAGTCTTAATAGGGCGACTAAGTTATATGTCGTAGACCCGAAACCGGGTGACCTATCCATGGGCAGGATGAAGCGGAAGTAAAATTTCGTGGAGGTCCGAACCGTTTAGCGTTGAAAAGCTATCGGATGACCTGTGGATAGCGGTGAAATTCCAATCGAACCCGGAGATAGCTGGTTCTCCTCGAAATAGCTTTAGGGCTAGCCTTAAGATTAGTGACGTGGAGGTAGAGCACTGAATGGCTAAGGGGCACTTTGTGTTACTAAAGCCTATCAAACTCCGAATGCCATAGTCATATTCTTAGGAGTCAGACTGCGGGTGATAAGATTCGTAGTCGAAAGGGAAACAGCCCAGACCGTCAGCTAAGGTCCCAAAGTGTAAGTTAAGTGGAAAAGGATGTAAGACTACACAGACAACCAGGATGTTGGCTTAGAAGCAGCCATTCATTTAAAGAGTGCGTAATAGCTCACTGGTCGAGTGGTTTTGCGCCGAAAATGTCCGGGGCTCAAACTTACCACCGAAGCTACGGAACGCTTTATGCGTTGGTAGAGGAGCATTGTATATGGATTGAAGTTACACCGGAAGGAGTAGTGGACTATATACAAGAGAGAATGTTGGCATGAGTAGCGAAAGGAAGGTGAGAATCCTTCCCATCGAAAGCCCAAGGTTTCCTGAGGAAGGCTCGTCCTCTCAGGGTTAGTCGGGGCCTAAGCCGAGGCGATATGCGTAGGCGATGGATAACAGGTTGAGATTCCTGTACTACCTCTTTGCGTTTGAGAGATGGGGTGACACAGTAGGATATGTTATCACACCGTTGGTTTGGTGTGTCTAAGTAAGTAGGGAGTTTTAGTAGGTAAATCCGCTAAAACAATTCTGAGATACGAATGGGAGCGAAATTTAAGTAGCGAACTAACTGATTCCACACTGTCAAGAAAAGCCTCTATCGAGTAAATAGGTACCCGTACCGTAAACCGACACAGGTAGGCGAGATGAAAATTCTAAGATGAGCGAGATAACCATTGTTAAGGAACTCGGCAAAATGACCCCGTAACTTCGGGAGAAGGGGTGCCGGATAAGGTGATAAGATTTACTCTTAAAGCCTAGTCCGGCCGCAGAGAATAGGCCCAAGCGACTGTTTAGCAAAAACACAGGTCTCTGCTAAGTTGAAAGACGAAGTATAGGGGCTGACACCTGCCCGGTGCTGGAAGGTTAATGGGACTGCTTAGGAGTAATCCGAAGGCATGAACTTAAGCCCCAGTGAACGGCGGCCGTAACTATAACGGTCCTAAGGTAGCGAAATTCCTTGTCGGGTAAGTTCCGACCCGCACGAAAGGTGTAACGATTTGGGCACTGTCTCAACAATGGACTCGGTGAAATTGTAGTACCAGTGAAGATGCTGGTTACCCGCGGCAGGACGGAAAGACCCCGTGGAGCTTTACTGCAAGCTGACATTGGATTTTGGTATTATTTGTACAGGATAGGTGGGAGACTTGGAAGTCAGGGCGCTAGCCTTGATGGAGTCATCCTTGGGATACCACTCTTGTAATACTAAAATTCTAACCACAGACCGTGAATCCGGTCTTGGGACACTGTCAGTTGGGCAGTTTGACTGGGGCGGTCGCCTCCTAAAAGGTAACGGAGGCGCTCAAAGGTTCCCTCAGCACGGTCGGAAATCGTGCGAAGAGTGTAAAGGCATAAGGGAGCTTGACTGCGAGAGATACATCTCGAGCAGGAACGAAAGTTGGACTTAGTGATCCGGTGGTTCCGAGTGGAAGGGCCATCGCTCAACGGATAAAAGCTACCCCGGGGATAACAGGCTTATCTCCCCCAAGAGTCCACATCGACGGGGAGGTTTGGCACCTCGATGTCGGCTCGTCTCATCCTGGGGCTGTAGTAGGTCCCAAGGGTTGGGCTGTTCGCCCATTAAAGAGGCACGCGAGCTGGGTTCAGAACGTCGTGAGACAGTTCGGTCCCTATCCGCCGTGGGCGCAGGAAATTTGAAAGGAGCTGTCCCTAGTACGAGAGGACCGGGATGGACATACCGCTGGTGCATCAGTTGTTCTGCCAAGAGCATAGCTGAGTAGCTAAGTATGGAAATGATAAGCGCTGAAGGCATCTAAGCGCGAAGCATCCCTTAAGATTAGATTTCCCATCACATTAGTGAGTAAGACCCCAGATTAGACTATCTGGTTGATAGGTCTCAGGTGTAATAGTAGCAATACTTTTAGCTTAGGGATACTAATAGGTCGAGGACTTGACCAATAAAATTGTAAAAGTTTCTGTGTAATTTTTAGGGTACAATCCTAAATAAATAACATGACTTAAATTTAATTTTAAGTATAAATCCAGTGACGATAGCGAAGGGGTCACACCTGTTCCCATCTCGAACACAGAAGTTAAGCCCTTCAGCGCTGATGGTACTTAGGTGGTAACGCCTTGGGAGAGTAGGACGTTGCTGGTTTTTTT